>NZ_CP102102.1 GCF_024582815.1 Acinetobacter colistiniresistens | reverse complement strand
TGGCTTGCCTTGAGTATCCATACAGCTTAGCTAATTCTGAAACTGATAATTTTTTCATATTGTAAATTGGGGGTTAAATTGAGTTAATACTTTACTGTTAAGTTGATAATGTCAATTTACAAATCTATTTAAATCCTAATTCTTTAAGATATGGAGAATATTCTTTAATTTTTTTAGGATCTGTTAAGTCTCCAGCTATTCTAATTATAAAGTCATCATAGCTTTCACCAGCTTTACTATATTTTGATGCGAATGTGGGTTCATAAGCTAACTTACCAGAGAACAAAAAAATCTGTTTATCTGTCAATTGGCCAATCAGTTCTAGCTGTTCGCTCCTTGCTTTAGAAATATTTTTAACTGATGTCTTTGGCTTAAATGAAAAACTATAGCCTGAAATTGATCGCCCAGTTTTATGCTGTTCAGACTTAACTTTGATGTCTGTAAAAGTATTGATTTGGGATATAGCTATATCTAGAACTCTTCTTTTGAAATTATCTGAGCGTGTGTATTCATCATCCGCAATACCAAGCTGCTGCCTAAATTCTGAAATCTCAAATATTGGAGTTTGACCAGTGGTGCGCCAAGCAACTAATAGTTCGTAAAGTCTAGTGGCATATCTGCTTGTCAATTGACTTACTTGCTTTAATTCATAGCTAGTAAACCGTTCCTCAAGCCTTGTAATTAATGGGACGACAGCTGGTGAAAAGATAAGACTTACTGATGCTTCATTATCAATATAGCTAATTTCGCTTACCCAACGGCTATGAGTAGTTTTTACATTCCCTTTATCTGTTAAAGATTGATAAGTAAATCTCCTATCAAATAAGACCTTACTTGCCTCTTTCAAAACAGCATAAGCCGTATGTTTCTCTACACCGAAATTCTCAATATAGCTTGATGCATGAATTACTAAAGCATCATTAGCATTGATTCCTTTACCTGTTTGTCTGGCTTCAATAATTGCTAGTAGAACTAGCCTTTGCTCAACTAAATCAAGATTATAACTTGCATTAATTAGAGCATTATCTTTGACAACTAAGTCTTTCATTATTCTTATTACTACATCATTAAATAACGTAGTAATACTACATTAAATATTGAGGTAGTCAAATGGTCGATAAACGTAGTGATATAGGTCGATAAACGTAGTGATATAGGTCGATAAACGTAGTGATATAGGTCGATAAACGTAGTGATATAAGCTCTTAAATCCTTATGTATAAAGGCTTATAGCAGATCTAAAAGTATTTAAAAGTATTTAAAATTATTAAAAGCATTTGGAATGAAAAATTGCCCTTGGTTTTCGCTTCGCTCAAACTCTATTGAATCTCGCTTTCGCTCGATTCCTGGGGCAATTTTTTAGTTCTAATCCAGCTGTGACCTTGAAAAAAAGCAAAAGCAACTCGGAATTCGCTTCGCTCATAAAGCTTTTTTACTCGCTACGCTCGATCTAGACAAAATTTTCTGCATGTGATTTACGCTTATTTAGACTTCACAACCTAAAAAGCTGTTTTTCAGAGAGTCAAGGTCTGGATTTTGGTACTTCGCTCGTAGACACTCGCTCTATTGATCCCGATTAGAATAAAGATAGCCTCTATTTAGCGCTCATTTGCGTTTTTTGACTTGATTACTCATTTCAATAGTGGATTCTATGTCTTAAGTAAAAATGTGGCTGAAATCGCATGTGAGAGCGTTTTAACTTGGGTTTTATTTTTGATCTGTAGGCTAGAGTTTTCTCTTAGAAACACAATAGTCAGGATCTCTTTTGGCCAAGCACTATCTTTACTGTCAGTTAAGTCAATTAAATGGATTGGGAACCGGTACATACCGGCAATTTTTGGTCCACACACCACGCATCTAAAGATGAAAGCCTGAAAGCCTTTTAAATAAAGGGTTTAAGTCCCTTTTTAAGTAGAGAAATCGTGTACAAAATAATTGATAATTTTAAAACTAAGTTTTTGATTTATATAACTATTAATTTGTAGATGGTCGTGTACAAAAAATTCAGGATTTTTCGTTGTAAGGATTTGAAAGTTATAGAGAATTATTTGTACATCTAGATCATACAAGGAGTGTACAGATTTTTGGTGAAAAATTGATTATAAGATATTGAAACTTATCAAAAATAAGTGTGTACATTTTAAGGATAGCTGTTATGTCAACAGAGTTAGTCAATTCAGCAAGTATCATTACTTTTCCTAAGTCATGTGGAATTTGTGAATCAAAGGAAAATGTTCAGCCTTTTGCTGGGCTAATGCTTTGTGAAAGTTGTTTGGAAAATATTCGAATCACCAATCCTAGCATGTTTGCTACCAATGATCAGATTGAACAAAAAGCCCAGGATTAACCTGAGCTTAATACTGTGGGCTTAAAAATTCTGGATTTGCTCAAGAATGACAAAATTATTTATTAGTTGATTTACTAGGTTTTAATTTATCATTGTTTCCAGGTGTATCCTTGTTATCACGTCTTCTCTTATCAACTTCACCTGTTGAATCGGCAATTGGTTTTGGTCCAGGTTTAAGTGGTTTGGTCATCTAAATCTCCATTAATTTTTGCTTAATTGATTTATAACAGTAGAATTTTTCCTACGTTAAAATTTAATTTGGGAACTATTAATCTTTTTCAACTAGCATTCTAAAAATATAATTTATCTGTTATTTAACATAATGGGCGTTATGCGAAATCACTTCTAAAAAGTTATTGTTTTTCAAATATTTAAAAAATTAGTCATGACTAAAAAATAGGTGAAAAGCCGACTCGGAAACAAGTCGGATGCTTTTTAAGCATTTTTGTCATTTTTAGCCAATAAAATTGGTTAAAAAATACTCAAAACTTCAACTTTTTCTGATTTCTAAAGGCTCTCATTTCTGAAATTATCCCCATTTCCTGCGGACAATTCTTGGGATAATTTCCCAAGTCAATTGTAAAGTAGAGAACAAAAAAACTGCAAAGAGGATTTGGAACAATAAAAAAGTGACCTTTTAAAGGTGATTTACAATTGGACTTTATTCTTTATTAGGTTTTAAAACATGTTTGAGCTTGATCCAATGGTAGAAGAAATTATTAATGCATTTCTAGCTCTAAGAGGTTATCCACCTTTTGCTGGTATAAACCAATTCACATCAGAACAATGGTTTGATTTTTCACAGATTGCAATGTACCAGTATCGCAACATAGCTCTATGCCATACTTTCAGGCAATTAGGTATACAAACATCACCAAAAATCTCTATTACTAATATTAGATAGTAGCATTCTATGATCACCACAAAAGCACGTATTTTAGTCCGGTTCTAAACCTAATATAAAAGCCACTATTTTAGATAAGTTAGATATTTAAGAAAGCTTAGATATCTATTGACATCAGATTTACCTTGAGGTAAATTTATTTCCACCTGGTATTGAAAAAAAACTTCAAGGTATATAATAAATAGTTAGGGTAATTTGAAGAATACCCAAAATTTTGGAGTAGAAAATGGCTATAACACTGACTGAATTTGGGAAAACTCTGAGGAAAGCACGGATTGATCACGATATAAGTTTAAAAGACTTAGCTGATCTTCTTAATCTTTCACCTGCTTTTCTTTCGGGTGTTGAAACTGGTCGTAAAGCAGTAAATCCAAGTTTAATAAACAAGATAACTTCAGTTATGAATTTATCCAAAACTGAATCTGAGGAATTAAACATTGCTGCAAGTAAAACTCTCAAGGAAGTCTCTTTACGTGTAAATAGTGATCATGATGCTGAAATTGCAATTATGTTTGCTAGGAAAGTTGAAGAGAATAAAGTTGATTTTGAAGAATTGAGAAAATTTCTTATGAAAACCTAATTAGGAGGGTTTATGTCAGTACGACAACTTCGGGGATTTCAAGTCCCACCATTATCAACAGAAAAAATTAATAGGATTGCTATTAATTGCCGTAAAAGGTTATTTGGAATCGATGAAAATGAACCAATTGACCTTTTGGATTTAGTAGAGCGATTTTTGCCTGAAAAATTAGGCATCAATTACGATGTCCGTGAAGTTAGCTTAATGCAAGACATCGAAGCTGCTGTGAATCCAGATAAAGGGGAACTAATAATTCGAGAAGATGTTTACTTAGCACTAACAGATCCAACTAATTATGGGCATGGTCGAGCTCGTTTTACTATTGCACATGAAATAGGTCATTTAATTTTGCATGAAGGTGTGACGCTGAATCGTCAAATAAAAATGAAAACTCATAAAGTTTATGAAGATTCAGAATGGCAAGCAGATACATTTTCAGCAGAATTGTTAATGCCTTCTCACATGTGTAAAGGGCTCTCTCTACAAGAGATTCAAGATAAGTTTATTGTAAGTTATACGGCAGCTAAAAATAAATTTAATGCAGTAAATAAAGGAGGTGATTAAAGCACAGACACATAAAAATCCAATTTTGGTTAAAAAAAAACCAAACGATTTGATTTTTATGCGATTTCAGACAAAAGGATATTTACATGATTGATATTCATGTTATTTTAATGTGTGGTTTTCCAAGGGATTTCTCTACCCAAAAGTTGACCACAAAACACAGTATGTACAAATACGATTTTTCATTATTACCAGTAATGAAAATCCGAAAATGCAACTTTTTTTAAACGATCGGAGTAGACTACGATGTTTATTTTTGACAATTTGATAGAGCGTCAAATAGAAATAACCTTACTTAAAGACAAAGTCAATACCTTTTTTGAAGGTCTAACTGAAGCATTAAGTGGTCGGCATTATAGCGCATTAGATTTCAAAATCAAGCCAAAATTAGTCGATGGATAGTTCTAAATAACATTGTTTTCTACTCCAAACTCAAGATTGGAGTAAGAAATTATGAATATTATGCAATTTAATGGTGGTCAAACACCTCAACGTACAATACCTAGAGCATCGACTGATAAAGGTCATGTGCTGTGGTCTCTGATCCGTCAGGGAGCACAAACTGGTGAAGAGCTAAGAGCCAATACTAATATTTTAGGTTGTCAAAGTAGAATTAGTGAATTGTGGTCTGAGAATTACATTCCTATTTTTACTACATCAGAGACTAAGACACGCCCTAATGGAAAAGTTGTTCCTATTGTTAGATACCATATTAACTTTAGTGTTCTAAATCTCCAAGATCAGGCATGGATAGACTTCTTATCATTAGGTGATAGCTTGTATAGCCCTTAAAAAAAACAATCCTGCTACTTCTGTAGCAGGATTTTCTATTCAATTACAGGAATTATATGATTCATGTATTTATCCTTTTATATAGCTAGCGCTGTACTAGCTTACAATTATAAAAAAATTACTATTTCAAAAAAACAAGTCCGCTCTGCAAGCATCAAGTCTTTACGTGAAAACAGAAACTACATTTTTGCGACTATTTCTTATTCTGTCATGCTATCTAGTCTTTCTTATTTTGCAAAAGTTAGTTATACCCAAAATAATATTTATGAAATGCTTCTAGTAGGATCATTTATAGCTATTTTACTTATTTCGAAAGAAGATCTGTTCAGTATAGATGGGTTAAGACAGTTGAAATAACAAAGCCAGCATTATTAGCTAATCATCCTCTAAAAAGCCCAGTTTGTATTAAAAAAGTTGATGATACTGTTAGGGACTTTGCTTGCCCTTATAATGCTTGAATACAGAGCTATGATCCGTTAAATGTTCATAACTCTCCACCTCATCATTAACACAGCATCTTCCTCCTCAAAACTCGATTTTCCAGATGCAATACGTTCAATCATCGCATCAAACTAAACTTGACTGGCATCGATCACACATGGCTCAAACTCATGCTCCGCAATCTCTTGAGTTGCCTTAAAAGCAGCTCGAATATGCTCGGCATCTACATTTTTTTCATGCTTGGCAACTCCGCTGTGATTTATAGCTTGGATTAGCCAAGAGCATAGTTCTTCCATTGGAATACGTCACCAAAAATTACTATTTAATAACTATGATAGTTAGTTGCATGTTCATAATTTAATCTATTTTGTTGCCAACAAGTTACTGATTTTAAAACAATTGGTTTACTATCGAGTTGGCTGATTTATTCAGCCAATAACAGCTATTTAGGGCAAGCACTGGATAGCATCCAATGACTAGTACTAAGAGAAAATCTTATGCTTTTTAAATGTTTAATTTCAGATAAAGGTGAATACAAATATGTGTTTAAAATACGAGGGCAACCTACGTGAAAAAGTAAATAATCTAATGGATCTTGAAAAAGAAGGCGAGATTCAATTGACGAAAGTTATTGAAGCTGGCAGTACTTATTACAAGATGCAAGACAGTTATTATGATGGCAATGGTGTTTTCTTCAACCAAAACAGTGAAAACCGTTTTTCCTTATCAGATAAATCCAAAGGTCCTCAATACCTTGCGGAATCACCTCATACAGCTTGTCATGAGTTTTATCAGGAGGAAGAATTCATTGACCGTTCAGATTTTGAAACAAATTGCATGGCTGAGATAAAGGTTGAGAGAGACCTTCGAGTATTTGATGAAACAATGCTCGCCCCTCACCTCAAGATTGCTGTTGGGGACTTAATGGGGCCCAAAACAGCATATCCTGTAACTCAGAGATTGGCGACAGAATTGTCCCAACATGCAGATGGATTAGAATACCTGTCTAGACATACCGGGAAGCCTTGCGTAGTACTTTGGTCAGACCACGAAAATGGCGATGGTATCCTGTCAACTTTGACTGTAACTCCTTTAAAGGATTATAGCCATAATGGAAAAACAGGAAAAAACATTCTTAAATCTCAATGTAATATTCAGATCACTGGGTAACATTGATCTAGGCCAGTTATAGTACTGGCCTAGACTTTAAAGAGCATGGTTAGTGCCAAAATTCTTAGCACGTGTACGTAAGTGATCCATTTCTTCCTCTGTTGCTCCTCTACGTAAAATTTCAAGTGCTGATGTTTTTTCATCATGACCTGGAATTTCAATTCGTTTCGTAAAGAAGTTACATTTTCGAACAGAACTTACATTATGTGAAATGAGGGAAAGTAGTTCAGGTATACCTCGTAGCATCCCTTTTTCGCTATTTTTTTCATCAGTAGAGAATTGAAAAACAGGATAAAGATTTTCTGCTCCCCAGTTTAAAACAATAAGTTTATTCTGTTTACCATATTTGATAACTGTTGGTGCTGTAACAGAGAGTAGCTTACCAACGGTAGATGACTTATGAACACCACCATATTTTTCTAAACTTAATAAGAAAGCCTGTCTAGCTTCAGCATATTCTTCCTGTTCCTCTTTTTCAGGTGTTTTTGTTTCAATAATCATTTGAGTCAACGCTTGGGATTTAACTTCTAACCATAATTCTTCATCAGGCAATACAAGCATTGATTGCAAATCTTCATCTGAAAGAACATTTATTGTTTTAATAAATTTCTTACTTATATTTAATAAACGCTCTTGAATTAAGGTAGATACAAGACTGTCATGCTGAAGATGAGTAGGACTAGTCATTTTTTTTATGTTTCCAGTAACCATATCAGCCTCCAAATTTTAAGATTTAATAATTCTAATATATGTTAAATCTTAAAATAAATCAAATAGTTGAGATATATTAACTGGAACCTATCTCACTTTGAATTTATCTTAATATGCTAATTAACAATGTATTTTTAGAATATTCTGAGGGCTAAATGGATACAGAAGTTACAAAAGTTTTAGCATCAATATCTTAATCTAAGCCGTTCTAGGGTTCAGCGCACTAGAACGGCTTTTTCTTCACTTTTCACGTTCCACGTATGTTTCTTAGTCAATGTTCCACATTTTTCTTTAGCTCAGTTGAATAATCGCCTTAACCATTTGGCAAGAAAAAGCGACTCAGAAACCCCCTTTTGTTTGGTTCTGGCTCGATATGCTCTGGTACTGGTATACGCTTATTTTCACTAGATTCTGGTTCTTTTTGCGTCATAGCTGTGACTTCTTCATTTTCCTCTGTCATCTGAGTAGACTCTGGGTCGACAGACGTAGGGATATGAGGTTTTGGGGCCTCTAAAAGACGTTGCATAGCTTCAATTTGTTCTTGATAGAAAGATTCACGTTCTAATGATTGGTTTTCTCTAAGTAAAGCTTGATTCAATTGTTTTTCAAGTATGTCAACTTGTCGTTTTAACAAGTCAATTTCAGTCAAGTTTTGACTGTTAGTTGATTGACTCAAGTTGACATTGGATACTTTGTTTTGAGGTTCTCCAAATACTCTTAAAGCTTCTGAAAAGTCAATTAATCCATCAGAACCTTTTGACAAATTTCCTTTATTTATATGAGCATATATGGCTTG
>NZ_CP102101.1 GCF_024582815.1 Acinetobacter colistiniresistens | reverse complement strand
TAAGAACAAACGTACATTACGTGCTATACGGTCAAGCTTGGCTACAAGCAAAGTGGCTTTATGCTTTTTAGCTAGTGCTACTGCATTATTTAATTCAATTCTATTTGCTTTACGTCCGCTATCAATTTCAGTGAATGTGCCAATGATCTCTACATTAGATTTTGATTGCAGATACATTTGAACTTGTTGTTCTTGAGCTTCTAATCCTAAACCTGATACACCTTGTTTATTGGTTGAAACTCGATAGTAGATAACGTATCTCATGATTGACTCAAATAAGTAATGAACGTTTAGTATTAGGTCAATCTACCATAAATTTAACCTTTATTCATTCTGAGATAACAAAAATATAGCTTTAATGTTATATTTAATAAAAATTTACCGAATTAAAAAATGAAACATCTTCAAATTTTTATATTTACACTTTCAATAATAATGCTAGTTGGCATTTTTGCACCAATGTATACAATAACAGCAATTATGGATATGCCTTCACTTTTCGGGGAAAATACGCAGGTATCAAAAAATATGAGTAGTTCGTTATTTCAACTTATAATAATAATTAGTCAAGACTTAAAATTTCAAAAACTTGCAACTTTTAGTTTCACTATATTAAGTGTAATTATACCACTACTTATTGTTATGATAGCTTTTATAGAAAAATATGAATGGTTATTTACTTTAGCAACAGTTTATTTAATATCTTGTATATCTTTACTATATGTATATATTCAAAAATTTGAAGATGATATGTTTCAAATTCAATTTGATGGGCATGGGCTTGTTTCTTAATTCCTGGTTTTTTAGTTCTCATGATTGGAACATATAAATTAATGAAGAAAGAAGCTAAATAATAACTTGCTATTTGCATAAACTCTATTGATAGCCATTTTTATCATTAATCTGAGATTATAAACCTTGCTGCACCTGGTTCAAACGTTGAATATTTAGTATTCTTTGGTAATACTGGATTTACTATGTCTCTCTTTGAATTATATCTATTACTAGTACGAGTAACACTAATCAATTTAAAACTAGAGTCCTTAATTTTATTAGAAATAACTGTAACTCCGTTTGAATCTCTGTATTGATAGATATACTGATCGGTAGATAGCTCTTTGACCTTCTCTACTCGTTTAGAGGGAGGGGACTGAGGTTGTTCTTTTGTAGAAATCTCCTTCGATATTTTTTTTTCTCTTAGATTTACTGTTAGATCATCTTTACTATAATCATTGCTTCTGAATAACGATATCACCTCATCATCACTAAGATCTTGAGCATAAATCATATTTGATATTGCAAGTAAGCTACCAGCAACTAAAAGAATTTTCTTTTTCATAGGAATGTTTTATCTAGGATTTATACAAAATTATATATCAAATAGCTTTCTTACGTGAATGAATGAGCAGGATTACCCACTCATTTTAATTTCATGCACGTACACGCTGTTGCTTAGGATATTTTTATAAAGAAATACCATATTTTTTCATTAAATCACTTTTGTATCTTTTGATTGTTGAATCGGTATATGCCTCATGTACTTGTCCTTGTTCATAACAAATCATAAATTTTCTGTAAGCTTTAGGAAGATGCTCTAAAGATATTTCATCTGGCAATCTCAACTTGGAATGAGCTGTATCTACAGTATTTCGTATAAATTCATCTGACCAAGAAGAAGCATAGAGTTTTTCCTTGTCATTAAGATCACGCCATTTTAGACGTATCTCAAAACGTACTGTTAAATCTGCCAATGCTTTTAAATCGTCTGTTATCGCTGATTGATGCTTGCTATTAGCAATAATTTCAGTTCCTTTGTGATAATACTTGATGACCAATCTTTTACTTTCTTTATTGAAATAGACACCATTATCTTCAACATGCTTGTTTTTACGATTTGGGTAACTTCCAGCTGTTCTGATTCTGTTAAGGTAGTTTATTGCTTTCTCTTTCGTTTCAAATACCAATGCTTTATTCAAATCAATGAGTGCAATTTTAAAATTACCACATTCTATTTTCTTTAGTTGTTCGGCTGTTGGTGTCACAAGGTCATTATCTTTCAGGTACTCAATCAAATCTGATACAAGTTTAGTGATATTAGTTGTTCCTGTAATATTCTGACCATATAGAAACTTAAAGAAATTACCCTCTATTTCTAAGACACTACTTTCTTTTGTTGATTTAATAAAAATACTGCTGTTATAAGAACCTTTTAAGCAAGTCTTTTTATAAGAAAGTGATATGTTATCTAAATCGAAAGAATCACCTTGTTTCTGTATATAGGTAGTCATTCCATCTGATAGTGTAATTGAATCATGATCACAATGAATTTCTATTTTTAACCAGTCTACAGCATAAATTTCCTTAACATTTTCAATGAATTTTTGTGTTTCAAGTTTAATCAATTATTTGTTTCCCCTTTTTAGACGACAAAAAACCCCTATTACACAGAAGTCATTTTCAAACTTAGTGTTACAGAGATTAAATTTAGATATTGGAAGATTTTTCCAGAATGTTACGTTAATATATTAACTATAACTTTTTATTATTACCTAGGTTTAATAAGAAGTCAATAATTAATTTAATTTTTATTAAATCCAACTTCTTTTAAATACCTATCCCACTCTTTTACATAGAAATTATCACTTAATTTTTTCTTGATGCGTTCCGCATATTCCTCTCTTGTTTCTCCGATATTAGCTTGATAATGAGATTGGAATGATGATAGTTGGCTGAGCTTATCTCCGAACATTTCAACCTGTGATGCTGTAAGATTTATTACTGCATTTTTCTTGGTTGGTTGTTCTTGTGACTTTCTATTTTTTATCTTGAATTGGATATGTGTAATGGTTCGACCACTTTTAAATTGTTCGTAATCAATACTCAAGTCGGTTTTTTTATTGATTTCGGCAACTGCTTTATCTAGGACATTCACCTTAAATAAGCTCATTGTCTTGTATTCAGCATTTTCTAAACCGAGCTTATCTCTCAAATCCTCAATTTCATACTTTTGAGTGACACCGTTACTCAACCACTTGATCGCTAATTCATAAACACGGATTGAATATTTACTCTTAAATGATGAAACCTGATTAAGATAATATTTAGTAAATTGTTGCTCTAACCGACTAATTAAACTAATCACTGTCTCGCTCAGATTCAGTAAAACAATACCTTTGTTTTCGAGGTATCCAATCTCACTAACCCATCGTACTTTCTTAATGAGTTGATTTCCTTTGTACTTATCAATGTAAGAAAATCTACGCTCAAATAATAGATCACATGCAGTTTTTAAAGCGTTGTAAGACTCTTTTTCATGAATATGAAACTGTGTTGCATACTGACCAGCTGTAACTTCAATCGCCGTGCTTGATGTTAAATTACTAATTTCTCTAGCTTCTACGATTGCTAATAACAATAGGCGTTGTTCAATCAATGATAGATTAAAACTTGCATCAATTAGAGCGTTATCCTTAACAACTAGTTTATTGTTTTCCATGATCATATCAGTGCATTTTCAATATTATATGTTTATATCCTCATTGACTAAAGATAGCAATATAGATGATCTATCTTTAAGTAGTGAAAAACTATCTTTATAAAGATTTATCCACAAAAAATGGTAGTGAAAAACTATCTTTATGGTAGTGAAAAACTATCTTTATAAGCCTGACAAGGCTTACTAATAAAGGAATACAAGGATTTCTAAAAGGTTTTTAAAAGCTTATATATCTAAAAGAAGCAAATCTTTTTTAATTGAATCTTTAATTTTTTTGCATGATTGTTCATTTTAGATAAAACTTAGTAATCTTCTTTTATTCCATATCATCATTTAAAATCTATATGCCTAAATTTACTGTTTCAGAATTGTCTAAAAAATACGGTATTGCTCGTACTTCGATTTATGATCGAATGAAGAACGGTACTATCAGTTATGAAATTGATGCTAAGAATAGAAAAGTGATTGATTTAAGTGAGATGCAACGTGTTTATGGTACGCCTGACAGTAAGGCTACAAGTAAGCCTAACAGTACGGTAACTGACAACACTACAATAGAACTGTACAAGCAATTAATTGAAGAATTAAAACAAGATAAACAAGATGCTAAAATCCGTGAAGATCGCATGTATAAAGAGATTGAAACATTAAAAGACAAGATTGATAACTTAACACTTGCGCTAGGTTATACACCTTTAGAGAATCAGGCTGACAACACACCTGACAGTACAATTGAACAAATCCGTACAACCACAAACTTACAAGAAACTGAACAACCTAAATCAAATGCTAATGATGAATCTGAATACAGATCACGTACTTTAAAAGATCGTTTAGAGAAAGGATTAAAAGCGTTTTTTAAATCCTGACAATTTACTTCAATATATATCTGTCATGTTTAACAAATCACACTTAGTAAAAAGTTAAACTATTGAATATTAAGAGAATGATAATACAATACCATGCAAAAAGTATGGGATTATTTAATCATCAATGTTACATGAAATTACTCAATTTCCTTGATCTATATGTCCTCTTGCCAAGCGGTTATTTATAGGGGGGGAAATCAATGGATATATGTTTTTAAAATATATGCGTTTAAAGCTAAATAAAGCGTGTTTATAGCCCATGTAGATTATTAACGTAGGGTGTATAGGGGGCTTGGGATGAATGCAGTAGCGAAAATTGACTAATTTAACGCTCAAAGGTGTTAGTTAAGCACTTGAATTAATTAAAAATTAAATCAAACGATGGGGTTTTTTAATGCATTGGAATACAAAAAATCTATTGTGATATTTTAGTACTACTACTAAAACAACTAGGGATAAAGCTCTATGCAATATGAAATAGGTCAAAATATTAAAATTAGACATCCAAAAACATTTGAAGTAAAAAATTTGACTGCTATTGATGGTGAACATCCAGTACGTAATATTATTTTCATTTGTGATGATGGTGAAGAATTTCTGGAATTTGAGCATGGGGTATGTTGGTTGCAAGATCCAGATCACTTTCCAACTATATGGGAAATATTGGAGTAATTTTAGTTATTGGTCGAACGTATTACGGCACATGAAACCCCCTCGGGGTATAGCCTATATCGAGCTTTGAGAGTATTTAAATCACATGTTTAGCTTTACTTTCTGTAAGAGTCTTAGCTCTTTTTAAAACATTCTGTAAACTATTCAATCTCCATTCTTTGCCTGTTGGTGATTTAACATGCTGTTGGTTTAAATACTCAATCAGTTTTCGTTGACTCATATCTTTAACCAAACCAAGTAACATAGGTGCCAATTGAGTAGCAAAGGCATCAGCTTGTTCCTTACGTTTGCCATTTGTTGCCTTGATATTTTCTTTGCCTTTCAACTACTGCTCACTACTGGCCTTTCGCTTTAATGCAGATTTGCATTGTCACCACTTTGATGCCTCCACCGCAATGTTGATAGGCACTAACCTTTTAGACTGAAAACAGGCCTCAAATTTGCAAAAACTATTCACTGTATCTGGTGTTCT
>NZ_CP102100.1 GCF_024582815.1 Acinetobacter colistiniresistens | reverse complement strand
TTAATTATTTAACATAATAGAAGCTTATACGAAACGCAATTTAAAATATTATTGTTTTTCATATAGTTATAAAATTTTGACTGACTTCAAAAACAGTAAAAAGCCGACTTAGAAACAAGTCGGCTTTTTATGAGCAGAGTTTGATACCTTTTGCCAAGAACATAGGTTATTAAATAATCAATTGATAAAATATATTCTTATTATTTCATTTACTCATAAAATATATTCATTATAATGTTGTGTATTCGATCGAATACAATAAAGAGGAACTTTCATGACCGAGATTAAACGTCTCCCTGAATTTGATGAATGGCTAGATAGCATTAAAGACAGTATGACCCGTCTTAAACTGAATCGAAGATTAGATAAGGTTCAGCGTGGTAATTAGGGCGATGTAAAGCATCTTCAAGAAGGTGTTTGGGAAATGCGAGAGTTCTTCGGACCAGGTTGGCGCATGTATTACATCAAACATGGTGATGTAATCATTGTGATGCTTGGAGGTGGTGATAAATCTACACAGCAAAAGGATATAGAACGAGCTGTTGATTTATCAAAATCTTTAGAGGATTGAAAAATGGTTAAAATAGCTGATCTACCTAGCTTTGACATGGCAGAAGCACTTAAGAGTGAAGAAGATATTGTAATGTATCTTAATATGGTTCTTGAAGAGAATGACCCTGCTGAACTAGCTCATGCACTTGGTGTAATTGCTAAAGCTCGTGGTATGACTCAAATCGCTAAAGAAGCAGGAATTGGACGTGAAGCACTTTACAAAGCACTCCGTCAAGATTCAGCACCTCGTTTTGATACGATTAATCGTGTAGTAAATGCTTTAGGTCTAAAACTAACTGTGCAGAATGCATAACTATTAATAAAATTTTGTCTAAGTTGAGCCTGTAAATTATTTTGTGTAAGTTCCATTTTTTATAAATGATCTTTTAATCGATCATCGAACTGAATCGTAAACCAATTCATTGCTAAACGCCAATTTTGAATTGGCATCGTCCATTTCTTCGCAGCATTTGATGTTGCTAAGTAAATGACCTTCTTTACTGAGTCATCAGATGAAAAGATTTTCCTCTTCTTCGTTGAATGGCGTATTACGCTATTCAACGACTCAATCGCATTTGTTGTATAAATTGCATGACGTATTTCGGCTGGATAGCTAAAGATCGTTCGGATATTTTCCCAATTGGCCCGCCAGGATTCTCCAATTTTGGGATACTGGTGATTCCATTGATCACAGAAGATGTCTAGGGACTTTAAAGCATTTTCCTCTGTACTTGCCTGATAAATCGCTTTCAGACCCGAGGTAACAGCCTTGTAGTCTTTCCAGCTTACAAATCTCAGGCTATTGCGTACAACATGCACGATACACAGTTGAATATCAGTATGAGGGTAAACGGAGGCTATCGCGTCAGGAAAGCCTTTTAATCCATCTACACAGGCAACAAGAATATCCTGTACTCCTCGATTTTTAGCTCTGTCATGACTGACAGCCAGAATTTGGCACCTTCTGTCTGAGCAATCCACATACCCAGTAATTCTTTTTGTCCATCCATATTGATGCCTAAAGCAAGGTATACGGACTTGTTAATCACATTGGAGTGCTGACGGACTTTGACAACAATACAGTCAAGATAGACAACAGGATAAAGGCTATCTAAGGCTCTATTTTGCCACTCAGTCACTTGCTCAATCACAGCATCGGTAACTTTGCTGATGAGAGATGCTGAGACATCGGCATCGTACATTTCTTTGAAGAAGGCTACAATTTCCCTATTAGTCATTCCTTTTGCATACAGTGAGAGGATTTGGTCATCCATACTGGTGATGCGTGTTTGGTGCTTTTTGATAATTTGTGGCTCAAATGAACCTTCTCGATCACGGGGAATATCTAAAGCCAGTTGTCCATCTTGAGTTGTAATGGTTTTAGAACTAAACCCATTACGGCTATTTGAGCCTTTCCTGGACTGATGCTTTTCATAACCGAGATGGTCTGAAAGTTCAGTATTGAGTGCAGTTTCAATCATGAATTTTTTAAAGACTGCTGTCATTTGGTTTAAGTCTTCTGGTGTTTTTAGACCTTTAGCCAATTCGGCAGCCATACTTTTGATTGTTGCTTCATCCATGTGAAGTACCTTTTGTAATTATCCTCTGAAGGATAAATGAAAATTAAGTACTTACACAAAATTTAGAACAGTCCCTCTAAGTTCCATCTTATTTAACATAAAATCTCTTATGCGAAATTCAGAATACATCACCAATAGGCTAAATTATTTGCAATGTATTCTGAATTTTCCTCATTATCGATGATCAATTCATCTTTATAAATTTCTTGCATTATCTCTAACAATTGTTGCTTCTCATCCCCATCGAGGGGCCATGTACTTGGATCTATAATAACTTCATAATTTACAGTCATATCAAATTTGATACTTAGTTCTTTTTCATTATTTTTATATGACAGCAGAGTGTGGTACATACTTTGGCGGAATCTCATGACTGCATAATCAGTTTTTAGAGGAGGACCGCCATTCCAACTCATAATTAGCTCAGCTACTTGCTCACACTTTTCTGATGAAGCGCTTCCATTGTATTTAGTTATCGATATATCATTTAGTAAAGTATTAACATCGCTTGTGTCTCCAAATCCTTCTAATATTTCACAAATTAAATCAGTTATATAGCTTAATTCTTCACTCGAAAATTTTAATTTAGGCAACCAAACATATCTAAGTATTTCTTGAATCTTATGTTTATTACACATATACAAAATCATTCTTTATTGGATATATGTTTTTATATTTAGCAGAAAATTTCTTATAAACAATAAAAAACCCCGACATCCTGTCGGGGTTTTTCGTATTTGGTACTAGGGTCAACTCCTGTCATCCCTCGCGTCCTGTCGCTGATCTTATTGTTGTTATCTGGAACATCCTGTTCTCAATGAAGCCATGATATGCAATCTGGTTGTGTCTGCCTATTGGTGATTTTCTTGAATGCCTGTACGCCAGAACGTACATGCAAATATCCTCAAATTATCCCAAGAATTGTCCGCAGGAAATGGGGATAATTTCAGAAATGAGAGCCTTTAGAAATCAGGAAAATTTGGATTTTTGAATATTTTTTAACCAATTTTATTGGCTAAAAGTGACAAAATTGCTTAAAAAGCAGCCGACTTGTTTCGGAGTCGGCTTTTTACCTATTTTTAGTCATGACTAATTTTTTAAATATTTGAAAAATAATAACTTTTTATAAATGATTTCGCATAACGCCCATTATGTTAAATGTAAGAGATTTTAGGAAAGTTTTTCTATGTATTCACTTAAGCCATTTAAAGCTAATTGAACTGAATTAATCGTCACATACTCAGCATATACAATATTTTCAATTAAATTTGGATATGCAAAAAATGGATTTTCATTCAACCTAAATAAGAGAAAAACGGACTCTTGATTTCTTACACCAATCTTTGAAAAATCATCAAATGTTTCTTCTAAAGTTAAGTGGTACTGATCAATAAGATCATTATTTATACATAGATTATCAAAAAAGTTTTCTGTAGTTAGATTATAGTTTTTGTAAGAAGCTGATTGCAGTAATGTCCTCAAAGCGCCAACAAAACTAGGTATATATGTTGGTGACTCTAATGTACCAAATGAAAGCCCATTTATGTTCATTGTTAGAGCTAAAAGATACCTTTGCGGATTAACATTAAGAACAGTAAACGAAAACTCCTTAGTACCAATCTCTATAAGATCTGTCTGTACCATTTCCCATTCCCATACTTAATATTTTCTAAAATTAACATAATACGCCTTATACGAAATAAAAGATGGGAGCTTAAAGCTCCCATCTTTTATTTAATTTTTAGATAAGGCCAGGGTGAGCATCTAAAATTCGAATCAATGTAGCTGCTGGTCCAGTTGGATAACGTCGTCCTTGTTCCCAATTTTGCAGGGTACGTGGGCTAATATGTAGACGTGCAGCAAATTCATTTTGGCTCAAGCCAGTTTTTTCACGTACTTCTTTAATATCAGGCAATTTGAGTTCTGTAACTCGGCTTGCTTTAACTTCTTTACGTTTGATAGCTCCAGCTTCTTTGATTGAAGCAACCAAGTCATCAAATAAGTTGTTATCCATGAAATTGCTCCTTCACGAGTTGGCGCAGAATGGCTGTTTCTTTATCCGTTAAATTATCTTTAACTGATTTTGGATAAGCCACTAAGAAAAAGATTTGATCATCCTCATTTACCCAATAGTAAATTACTCTGATGCCGCCACTTTTACCTTTGTTACCTTGAGCACAACGTACTTTTCGAATGCCACCGCCATTCTTGATTAAGTCACCTTTATCTGGCTGAACCAATAGATCTTGTTGAAGTTGACGATATTCCTCATCAGATACAAGGTCTTTAATTTGCTTGGTAAAGATGCTGGTTTCAATAAATAACATAGACTTAATGTACGTCAATGGCGTATATCGATTTTAGCAGTTTCGATATCAAAAAACGAGAGCTGTAGACTCTCTTTTCGTATAACCACCATTATGTTAAATAGTAGGGGGAGATTAAGCTAAAATTAGAGTTTTAATTTAGAGAAAGTAATGTCTCAGATAAAAATTTATGCTTTAGATGAAACTATAGAATTACATCGTGATAATTTAAGTAAAGCTATCCATCAGGCTTTAGTTAAAGAATTAAAATACCCTGAAGAAAAAAGGTTTCAACGTTTTATTCCACTACAATCCAAAAATTTTATATATCCAGCAGACCGCAGTACATCTTATATAATTATTGAAATTTCCATGTTCGATGGACGAACAAAAGAGACTAAAAAAGCATTTATTAAGACTCTATTCGAAAATATAAACAATCTATGCGGTATTGATTCAAATGATGTTGAGATAACTATATTTGAAACCCCCAAAGAAAACTGGGGCATTAGAGGGGAAAATGCGGATGAACTACAGTTAAATTATAAGGTAAATATTTAAATTTCCTAAAATTAACATAATACGCCTTATACGAAGCCCAGGTTAATCCTGGGCTTTTTGTTGAATCTGATCATTAGCCTCAAACATTCCAGGATTGGTAATTTTGATGTTTTCCTGACAACTATTACAAAGCATCAGCCCAGCAAAAAGTTGTACATGTTGCGTTGATTCACAAAAGGTACATGGCTTAGGAAAAGGGATAATATTGGCTGAATTGACTAATTCTGTTGACATAAGAAGTAACCTTGGATTGTACATATTGATTTTTAATAAATTTCAATACTTTATACCTAATTTAGCCACTAAAATTTGTACATTATTGTATGATCCATGTGTACATATTATTTTTATAATTTTCATATGCTTATATAAAAATAGCCTTTATTTTTGTACAACCCCATGTACAGAACAATAATCATATAAATCAAATTTTTAGCATAAAAAAGTCCATTAATTTTGTACACGATTCTGAAACTTAAAAATCTAAACTTTCATCAATTTTTTCCATAATTTCAATAAATTAACCTTAATTTTAAGATATATTCTGAAAGTTGATTTGAAAGTTATTTTTACATTATATTTCAATACTTTAAATAAAAAATTGGATATTTTTTGAAAAAACCGATGAAAGTTTATTTTTTATTTAAAAACAAATGTTTATAGCAGTTTTTGTCCATTTTTTTGAAACAGTTTCTATATGATAAAAAAACCTATAAAAACCATATCTGGCAAAGGTTTGAGGGTTGTCATCTTTAGATGCGTGGTGTGTGAACCAAAAATTGCCGGTATGTACCGGCTCTCAATCCATTTAATTGACTGAACTGACAGTAAAGATAGTGCTTGGCCAAAAGAGATCCTGACTATTGTGTTTCTAAAAGAAAAATCTATAAGCGGAAACTCTAGCCTACAGGTCAAAAATAAAACCCAAGTTAAAACGCTCTCACATGCGATTTCAGCCACATTTTTACTTAAGACATAGAATCCACTATTGAAATGAGTAATCAGGTCAAAAAACGCAAATGAGCGCCAAATAGAGGCTATTTTTATTCTAATCGGGATGAATAGAGCGAGTGTCTACGAGCGAAGCACCAAAATTCGCACCTCGACTTCTTGAAAAACAGCTTTTTAGGCTGTGAAGCCTAAATAAGCGTAAATCACATGCAGAAAATTGTGCCTAGATCGAGCGTAGCGAGTAAAAAAGCTTTATGAGCGAAGCGAATTCCGAGTTGCTTTTGCTCTTGCCTTTGCTTTTTCTTAAATTCACGGGAATATTAACCTAAAAATTGCCCCGGCGAATCGAGCGAAAGCGAGATTCAATAGAGTTTGAGCGAAGCGAAAACCAAGGGCAATTTTTCCTTTCCTGGGCTTTTAATTATTTTAAAGTTTTTAAATGCTTTTAGACATGCTGAAAGCCTTTATTTACAGGGTTTTCAAGACTAATAAGACTACAATTTCTTTGTCATAAGACTACAATTTCTTTGTCATAAGACTACAATTTCTTTGTCATAAGACTACAATTTCTTTGCATTTGATTACATCAAATGCTAGTGTAGTCTTAATAACACTTATAACCTATGCAGTCTTATGAAAAATGACTTAGTAGTAAAAGATAATGCCTTAATTAATGCCAGTTATAATCTTGAAGTAACCGAGCAACGGCTTATCCTTTTATCAATAATAAGAGCAAGAGAAACAGGCCAAGGGATCTCATCCGACAGTAAATTAGAAATTCATGCTTCTGATTATGCTTCTCGCTTTGATGTCACCAAAGAAGCTGCATATAACGCTCTAAAGAATGCAGTTAATAATCTTTTTGAAAGAAAGTTCTCTTTTAAGGAAATTCATAAAGATACAAACAAAGAAATTGTAGTCAAATCCCGCTGGGTTAGCCGAATTGCATATGTTGATGACCTTGCTACATTAGAAGTTACCTTTGCACCAGATGTTGTTCCTCTTATTACAAGATTGGAAAAGCACTTTACGAGCTATCAACTTAAACAGGTTGCTCAACTCACTAGCAAATATGCTATTCGTCTATATGAGTTTCTAATTGCTTGGAGAGACGTAGGAAAAACACCTGTTATTTCTTTATCTGAGTTCAGAGAAAAATTAGGACTTGATATTAATGAATATCAAAAAATGGTTAATTTTAAAAGTCGTGTTTTAGAACCAGCAATAAAGCAAATCAATGAGCTAACTGATATACATGTAAAATACGAACAGTACAAAACAGGAAGATCTATCTCAGGCTTATCATTCACTTTTAAGCATAAAAAAATTAATTCTATACCTTCAGAAAGAGATCCAAATACGGTAGATCTCTTTACCCAAATGACTGATGCACAACGTCACATGTTTGCAAATAAGCTTTCAGAACTCCCTGAAATGGGTCGCTATTCACAAGGAACTGAAAGCTATCCTCAATTTGCTATTCGTATTGCTGAGATGCTGAAAAATCCTGACCGAATAAAAGAACTATACCCGTACCTAAAAAAAGTGGGATATATGCCATCAAGTAAAAAGGATGTAGCAAATGGCTAAGTTATCACTAAGTGAAGTATCTAATCGCTTTAACGTCAGTCGCTCTACGTTATATAGGGCCATAAAAGAAGGACGTATATCTCGAAGCTCTGATGGACTTTTTGATATTGCAGAAGTCATCCGATGCTTTGGGGAGCCGATCAAAAAGCATGAACAAAAACAAGAAGTGAATCAGTCTAAGGATGATGCGGATTTACGTCAGCTTGTTGATTTCATGAAAAAGGAAATTGAGTCATACAAAGATCGGGAAAAACGCTATTTAGATCAAATAGACCGCTTTCAACTACTATTAGGGCATAAAGAGTCTGAAGAAAAAATGTCTCATGATGCACCAGTGACACATCCTAATGATGCACCATGCGACAACAGTCGTGAAACACGTGAAACTATTGATAATAATAAATATGGTGAAATTAGTACATCTCATGAAACACCAGTGACACACCCCAATGAAACACCAAAACACGTATCAAAGACACACTATGAGACAAAGAAAAAACGTGGCTTATTTGGCCGTGTGCTGAATGCTGTTTTTGATAATGACTAAGGGAGAGAGATCATGCCGAAACTGAAAGACATTGCCCTGGGCATTATTGTGGCCCCGCTGCTGATCCCGATTATGCTGATTGCAGCATACCAGGATAAAAAGGCACTCAAAAAAGAGCTGAATGAACGCCAAAAAGAAAAAGACCAAGCATCCTGATTATTCAATTAACCTAAACAAAGTCGTGAAACATTGATCAAAGAATAGGCGTGGAACGTGAAAAATCATAAAAAAAGCCCAAACAGTGATGTTTGGGCTATAAACTTTGAAATAAGTATTTGAATTTCAAAATAAATTATAACACATTTCGTATAAAGGTGTATTATGTTAATTTTAGATAAACTATAGAATCCATTAGTTTTTAAACCAATAAATTAAATATTTTATGGAACTCCAGAATATTTATTCAGGCGATACTTAAGCAATAAGGGTAGGGTGATTACATAAAGTATTGCAGCTAATGCCCATACCATTCCAGGAGCTGATGCCTGAGTCATAAAATAGAGGCTAGTAACTAATACAGGACCAATTATAGCCCCCAGACTATTAAAACTGCTTAATAGCCCTTGTAATTCACCTTGTCTTTCATCACTAATACCTCTGGACATCATTGCTTGCAAAGCAGGAACGGCTACTCCACCAAGGGCAAACAATGGTAACAACGCAAAAGGCACCCATTCTTCAACAGCAATAGATAAAAGAAGTAAACCAATTGCATCGCAAGCTATTCCACATAACAACGTATTTTTCTCTCCAAACCTCTTTACCATAGGGGCGATAGCAAAAGCCTGTGCAATAGAATGGCATATTCCATAACTAGCAAGGGAAACACCTGCAATAAATATACTCCAGCCATAACGATCCTGCCCATAGATAACCCATAAAGTTGCGGGGACTTGTGAAACCAATGTGATAATTAAAAAGATACCAAGCAATGGAGCCATATTAGGTTGAGTGATCAAATAGGATAATTTCTTTAATATTGATTGCTCCTGAACCTTCTCAGTCATTTTATTGCTGTGTTTTGATTCTTTTAATAAGACTGCTGTCATTATTAAATTAATCCCATTCATAAAAGCAGCAGCAAAGAACGGTGCATGTAAGTTCCATTCACCCAAAACTCCACCTATTACCGGACCCGCTATAAACCCAATACCAAAGACAGCTCCAAGGAGACCAAACCTTTTTGCACGCTCATGGGCTGGAGTAATATCTGAAACATAAGCTGTTGCAACAGCCATGTTGGCACCTGTAATTCCCGCAAAAATACGACCAATATATAGCCACAATAGAGAAGGAGCAGCAGCCATTAGGAGATAATCAGCCGTTGCACCAGCAATTGAAATAATTAATACAGGTCGACGTCCAAATCGGTCACTCAACGCTCCAAGGATAGGTGCAAAAATGAACTGCATCAGAGCATACACAGCTAATAAAGCACCATAGTGAACACCGCCTGCTTCAGCTCCAGCCAATGACCGTAATAATTCAGGCAAGATCGGCATAATTAAACCAATCCCAACAGCATCCAGAAATATAGTGATTAAAATCACGCTCAATGATTTCTTCACAAATGCCTTCTCTAGCAATGATAGAATTAATATTCTCTCACACACTCCCTATCAGTGATAGATTTATGAGTAAAAAAGATATTGCACCTCAACGTCTGACACGTGAAATAGTCCTGCGTACCGCATTGGATATGTTGAATGAAGAAGGCATAGATTCAATAACCACACGCAAGCTAGCTCAACGATTGGGTATTAAATCTCCAACTCTATATTGGCATTTCAAGAATAAATCCTTGTTAATGGAAGCAATGGCGGAAACCATTATAAATGAACACCATTTAGTTTCTTTACCCATCGATGGGATGACATGGCAAGATTGGTTGCTCGCTAATTCTGTAAGCTTTCGTCGAGCACTACTAGCTTACCGTGATGGTGCTCGTCTACATGCAAGAACTAGCCCCAGTCAAGGACATTTCAACACGATTGAGGCCCAAGTTGCGCTGTTATCTCATGCTGGGTTTTCTCCTGTTGAAGCAGTTGCATTACTTATGACATTAGGAAGGTTTATTGTTGGGTGGGTCCTTGAGGAGCAGCAAGAAGAAATAAGATCAGACCCACCATTCGAAGCCGATCCAACTATATATCCACTCATGCTCCAAGGAGTGAATACCTTACAAAATATGAATGCGGATGACATTTTTGAAAATGGGATTCGTATGGTGATTATCGGTGCTGAAAGACAACTTGATATTAAAATGCAAACTTAACTCTATACTGCTTTAAGCAACTGTTCTATTTAGTAATAAAGCTTTTATC